>NZ_CP168494.1:0-19473 GCF_042945595.1 Psychrobacillus sp. L3
AAAATTCAAAAACATTCAGCATGTTTTTTTAGTTAAATAAGAACCTACGTTTTCATTATAAGTTATTTACTTCGTGTAACTTTATTTATTAGTTTTTTTATTCTATCTTATCTTGGCCATTTAGCCTGACACGCTTAGAACGAATAACATCTAAGATTTTGTTATTTCTAATTATAAAAGTATCACTACCAAACTCCATAGCTGGTAACATCGTACAATGACCATCTTGAACTATGTAAATAGCATTTACACTTAAATCGATTTGATAAACATTTGAACCACTCATTCCGCTTCACCACTCCCTGTAAAATATCTATGTCTTTATTATATCTCTTTTATTTTTTTGTCTTTGTTCCACGATGTTTCACGGAAAATGTAATAAAAAAGGACACTGCACAATAGAAAGGTATAATCACCCCTCTACAATGTACAGTGTCCATCGGTTTTCCGGTAGGACTTCGTTATGACTGGTACACTGTTCACGGCATAGATATAGCTCATGTATTCAGTGTCCCGGTATTTTCCGTAAGACTATCCAAAGGGTAATCGGACACCAAATAGGGTAAAAAGATGAGTTTTCAGAATTGTGCACTCAATTGCTCTTTTTTTATAAGGGAATCAATATTCCCTATGCCCTCGGTTCTTCCGTCAAGCCTTTTTATATGTTTAATCGTTTATGTTTATTATTCTTTTAATCTACTTTACTTTATCCTTATATTACAGATTTGTCTACTAATATCTATTTTCTTAATCTAATGATAAGGAGGACCACCAATAGCAATATCTTTTAGTGACTGGAATAGGTACTTAATTACTTCCGAAGTATAAAGCTGCCATCCCAGCGAATAACGGTCCACCACTATCATTTTTACGATTAAAAATATCTTGGCCATTTATATCATGATAATTAACGCCATTTTCATCAGTTGTAATGACCTGAAGTTTACTTGCTAGATCTAAAGAGTGAACTTTTCCACTTTTATCTTCAAAATATGCAGCAGTAACTCCTCCTTCAGCGGATAAGTCTACAAAGATAAACCCTGCCAATGCTTTACGCTCCATTGCATCCAATTCAATCATGCTTTCTCGCATGGATTCACTAAGCGTTTGGTATTTTTTCAATGGTATTCACTCCTTTGTAATTTTGCAAATTAAAGATCGTCCGGATAATTTTTTAATTGTCGGCAATCTGATTCTAGTAAGTCACTTTATCATCGTTTTGTTCATTACTCGACTTCCATTATCCATTCCTTAGACATTGATGGGCTTTTCTCGTAATCCTCTAAGTAAATCCATTTGAAACCACCAGAAGTTTTTATGTTTCCTCTACAACATTGAGAAATAGATGAGTGTGCTATACCCATATATTCCGTTATTTCTTTCATGTTAGAGTATGTTTTTATATATTCCCCATCCAAAGTTAATTGCACTACCTCTTTAAGATTTCTATTACGCTTATTACTGTGTTTATAATTTTCTTTAAATAAGTTATGATATTCTACTTTAAAAAGACTATCTAAGATTTTATTTATATTATTGAACCCCTGATATGGAATTCTTACTAAATCCAATCTATTTTTAGCACAATAACTATTTTTAATAATGTCATTTTTTTTAGTTTTATTAAATGCATCTTCACCACCAAATATTTCTACTGGTTCAAAGTGTTGTTTTCCATCGAATTCAATTAAGCAGACTAATACTTTATTTTTAAATATTGCAAAGTCAAATGGTAGAGAAGAAATATTTTTACATTCTTTGAATGTATATTGAGTTCTGAATTCAAAATTATTTTTTAATAAATATTCTTCAATTAATTTTTCCCCTCTTGATTTGTTTTTCGTACAAAATGGGCACCTAGAACCAGCCGTGAAAGAACGGGGAGCCACTTTAAACTTGTTGCCACAAACATTATGTGTCATAGCAATTTTATATGCAGAGTTCACAAACTTCTGAGATACAGAATAGTCTTCTCCAACTATGTTATAGATTTCTTGCCTAAATTCATTTTGACTTTTCCTCTTAGCTTTCCTCATACTTTTAAGCCTGCATGAAGGACAGTATTTTTTGTTTGGTTCTCTGATTACATTGCCAGCCTTAGTCTCAAACTCTCTTCCACACGTATGTCGTAATTTCACATTAAAACTAAGTTTATAAAAATCATCAATTAGCGAATACTCTCCCTTATACAACTCATCTAATTTCCTTACGAATTCTTGTTCAGTCACTTCCCCTCCTCCTTTTTTCTACTTCACATTATGTGTCTTATTTGCCGTATTTTTTCGGACTATGGTTATTATTAATAAGATTATCCAGAACTTGGTGAACATAGTCATCGGATGTATTATCGCGTAAAACAGTTAAGATAAATCCTAAATCACCTAAATCTTTATTGGTATCTGTAGATTCTTCCAATGCTCTTTCCATTGATAAATTCATAACTTCCCTCCTTATACGAATAGGTAAAGCTTTGAGGTTATCTCCGCCCTTTTATAGAAACTTATCTACAGTCGTATCAGAGACACTTAAATAATGCTTTGAAAGGACTTCTAATGATTTATGGCCGGTTTGCTTCGCAATGGTTGGTAGGTCTGCCCCCGCTTCATGCATCGACGCTACCTGGCTCTTACGGAAATTATAGCCTGTTAATCCAGTCCACTTCTGCAAAGCTTTCGTATATCCGATTTCACTTACTTCTACACTTTCATATCTACCACCTTTATATACACGCCCCACGAAATAATCATCAGGTTTCAATTTAAAGGCTTTTACATAATCCCTTACCGCTTTTACTACCTCTTGAGTTAGACGTTTATTATGCCAAGTTCCTTGCTTTTTCAGATACACTGACAAGGTACGCCCTTCGAGGTCGAAGTCTTTAATCTTTAATCGCACCATTTCGGATGGGCGATTTGCTGTAATAAGATTTATATAGGTGATGGCTTTTTCGCGGACTGGAAGCTTGTAAATCATATCAAGAAGCTCTTGCTTATCTACTGCGGATTTACCTTTAAGCTGCGTTTGCTCCGCATGTTGCTCTTCATTGAACATTTTTCGCATTGCTGAAAGCTCATTAGCAACTCCCGGCTCTGCTTTGAAATCTACGCCATGTACAACACTCAAATGCTTTCTCATGGCAGCTAAACGTCTTTCCCATGTATTCTTTTTCACACGTTGCTCTTTTAACGATACATATAAATAATCAAGCATAGATTCAGTGCAATCTTGTTGATCAGTAGCATGACAATATTCTAAAAATCTTCTAATGTCACCTTGATAACGAACAGGAATTTCATTGTTCTTTTGTTCGACAGACGACCTTCTTTCTTGATGTCTTTTCTTTGTTTCAAATGAGCTTTTTTGAATAACTATGCCCATTGGTAAACCTCCCTTTTAATGAATTATTTTTATCTTCTTTCTTATCTTACTATAGACAATAATATAATGTCTATACCTATTTAGAATTATGGTTGTTTACAACGCCTTATATGAATATATACAAACAAATACATGCAGTATAAACAATGAATTACACGTTTTCTACTTGTATTAGTAGCTGTTGTAAATCCCCTCTAACCACTTGGTACCATTGGCTTCATACCAGTGTGATTCGCACACACCCTCTCACACACACCTAAAATGGCTCTTCCGCACACAGGTAAAAATGTCGGCATTATGGTGTATACGGCATAATCTTACTCCGAATCAGACACTCCTTCTATGTATGGATATTTTTTGTGAAAAAACTTAACTGGTACTTTACCGCGTTCGATCCAGTAACCTTTTGCTTGTAATTCATCATTCATTGCTTTGATTCTGTATTGAGCGGTTCTTAATGAATTCAAATCTAAAAGCTGTTGCACTTCTTTTGTATCGTAAAAATGCTTTATAATTAGCGACTCCTGTTTCTATAGTATTTTCGAGAGTTAATGCAATCATTTATCCCTCTATTGAACAGTTATTGCTTACATTAATCCCTTTCAAACATAGTTAATGTTGCATTAATAACAAAATAGGTTCGCAAGATATTGCAAAAACCCTCGTATATAAAAGAGGACTGAGGGAAATATCTCCCCCAGTCCTCTTAGACTGCTTTATTTATTTGAAAAAACGACTGAAGAACCTTTTCTTTTGTGGCTCTGGTTCTTCTTCTGTTGCAGCTACTTCTGGTAATGCTTTTTGTTCGTTTAGTTTCACGATTTCATTTTGTAATCCTTCAAGGATCTCCACGAAGTATGAATCTCTTTTCTCTTGAGCAACACGGAAACCATCGATAACCGCTTTTTGTTCTTGTATTTCCTCTTTTAAACTAAGTATTTCTTTTATCATAGCAGCCGCTATATCGCCGTCATGACGTTCTAAGGCGTTTTCTGCATCGGTGCTATTAGGCGTTTTATGAAGATTCTCAACTCGCGTATTATACCCATTGGATGCAACCATAGAAGCATTCTCAACCGTCATATCACCGCTATTAATAAGCGTTACCATTCGTTGTAGCGTCATAACGGTAACTTCATCATATTTCCGGCTATTATTTGCATTTCTTTCAAATACTACGCCATGTTGTTCCAGCAGCAAACAGTATTTTCGTAAAGTAGAAGGCTGTAATCCTAGTTTTTTACTCACTTCACCCGGCGACATAGCGATCATACGCTTGTACCATCCTCACGATCATTTGTTAAATAATTCTGTATGGCGGTTTCCACAGCTTCATAAAGCGTCTTATCTTGCTTCACACAGTGAAGTTTCAATTCCTTGACTAAAGCTACATCTAAATCAAAGGAATGACGTTTGCGGTAAATGTGTGCATTTTCTAATGTATACTTAAGTTGGTTTGAATCAAGGTTCGCCCTATCTTTTAAAATTGTTTTTTTCTCTGATTTTACCTCGTCAGCTATTTCATAGATTGAGCGGTCTAAATTAGATGGATTCTCTGTATCATCAAAAATCCATCCAGGTTGACCTACGATTGTGTAACAACCAGCACGTTTTAAGGCAGCTCTTGCAGGCTTCTCCCCAATTGTTAGATACTCTTTTGCTATTTCAGCTATTGGTTTCGTTTTGGTAAGCTCAAGTATTTCTCTAATTTCCACCCTACATCCTCCTATTTGTTATTATTTTTTATTCTCTTTATTGTAGGAGTCTTACCAGCCGTATGCAATGATATTAGACAAAATAAATGGACCGGGTGATTTCCCCCAGTCCTAATTTGTGTTACTATAGCTTTAAAAATGTATTTTTGAACGGCTCCTGTTGCTGCAGGGGTTTTTTCTTTTGCCAATTCGCATATTCCTTCTGCTAAGTATTCTATTTTCTTGTACTCCTCACGAATTTCTTTATTTAAATAAGCAAACAGTGCATCGATAACAGTTAAGTTGGTACGCCATTCTTGAAAATAAAATCTTACATCATATTTTCTATAATCAACTGTTTCAAGGCTTTCTTAAGAATTACCTGTGTTTGCAAACGGTCTAAAACCTCTAATTTGCAACTAATATCTGTTACTGCATTAGGGTTCTCCGAAGCTGGGTTCCACAATTCCTGATTAGTATTTGTACGGTTGTCATTATTTCTCACCCTCATTTTTAATTGATCTTCAATGTACTCAACTATATCATTACTATTTTTATTGAATTGAGTAATTAACTCGCAGCCTCTATCACACCAACGGAATATCTTTGAGAGTCCATTAGAATTTTCCGTGAACAACAGACTACTATTTTCTTGAGTTGGAACGCTGGAAATTAGATTTAACCTTTCATTTTGAATAGTTACTTGCATTGTAATCCCCCCTTTTTATGTGAGTATTAATAATCCTGTAACGATGCTACACACCGTCATAACACCATAAAACCAACAAAAATCACTCCAGTGGATCCGTTCCTCTCCGAAAAAATATCGATTTAGATGTTTCATTTTTTCCTCCAATCCGCTAATTATCTTCCTCATTTTCTAATAATTTGGGATGCAAATTCACATATTCTTCTTCAGCTATTTTCTGGACGTGCAAAGGAGTAATACCATTTCCTCCATGCTTACGACACAATCCTTTAGAATTGGCACTTTGTTTGCATCTAACTCCTTTAGAACTTACCGCCGTACAATTACCGAACATTTTTGGCCTTACCACAGGGAAAAGTTTCTTTCCATTACCATCCGACTTGTTTCGAAATTAGGCCCATTCTGAATAGCGTTTCCATAAATGTTAATCAGATACGCTTCAGCAAACAATCCTTTTTCTTTCTATTTGTGGTTCCCTGAAAATGTTCTTTTATCCGTTTTCTTAGATTGCTGGTTTGGCCAACATACTCATGGACTCTCTGCTTCGTCCATAGGTATGTTGACACCTTGCTGAACTTTTCCATACTTCGTTGTATTTTGTACTAACTTCATAATACTACATCATTCGACTTTGTCAATACTATTCACACCTTTTTACTCACTTCTGTGTACTATTTACTCGAAATGAGGTACAATTTAAATGAGAGGGGATATGAAATTGGCTATTAAATTCAATTTAGATAGGGTTATGTTCGAGAAAAACAATATGAAGGTTCCTGAACTGCAGGAATTAAGTGGTATCAATAAAAATACTCTGTACAGCTTCTATAAAGGGGATATGAAACGTTTCGATGCAGAAACAATTGACAGGCTTTGTAAAGCTCTCGATTGTCAACCAGGAGATTTACTTACTTATGTAAAAGATGGAGAAAAGCTATAATAAAATTGGAATAAACAAACAAAAGGGATTTTATAGAGAGAATGAGGTGTTCGCATTGACTACCCCAATGGATAAAAGTGGAAGTAAAACCATTTATAATTTAGATGCCACTATTGAAAAATTTAAACTGAGTATAAGCACTAACCTTGTTTATAAAAAACAACAAAATATGCTTGAATGGCTTGATACCTTCAGTGAATACCTAACTAAAGAAAGTACTTTTGAACCTATTCAAGATACATTAAAATATGAAGCTGGAGTTATATTATCAGTTGACTTGGGTTTTAATGCTAAATCAGAACACGGAGGAAGACATTTCGCGGTTGTAGTAGAAGACAACAGTAAATCTTCAGGAACTGTTGTTGTAATACCACTAGGCTCCGAGAAACCCGACGTAAATGTAAACTGGAACGATGTTGATTTAGGTGTTATAGAGGAACTAAACAATTTAACTGAACAAAAAGGGGTTAAGAGTATAGCTAAAATTAGTCATATCCGTTCCATTAGCAAGATGAGAATACTGCAACCTGTAAAAAAAGGTACGAATCTAATATACCTTGAACCAGATAACTTGAAAAAAATATATAACAAAATGAAAGGTCGATACATAGGAAAAGGACTTAATCGACAACCTAAAAAAATTAGTGCCAAGGATATTTAATTTAAAAGTATTGATTTCTAAATGTATAATGACATATACTAATGGAGAAGATAAAAACTCAGGCTCTCGACCGTAGAGGCCCAATTAAATATACTCAGATCCTTTCGAGGGATCCGGCCACTCTGTTTTCTCAGAGTGGCCTTCTAATTTTCCGTGAATGTTTAATTATTTTCTCCAATGACTTATGAATTCTCCAATCGCTTCAGAAATATTACTTACTCCGTCTCTCATTTCATCATAGATGGTCGACAATAAAACAGCCCAAGATATTTCTTCCTTATACGGATTATTAGCCTCTAAAAACTTCATTACTTTCTCTAATTCTTTCATTCGTTTGTCCGTTAAATGTATGTGTAGATAATCCTTAAAAAAATCATTAAGGAAATCTGTGGTATGTATGCCTGCCCCGAGTAATAAGGCACACGCTCGAGAAGGAGTTACGTCCAATGCATAAGCAAGTGCAGCTAGATTATTATAGGTTTGTTGTTCAAAGCGAATAGTGATTCGATCAGTACTGTCCGGACTACTTCTTTTCTGTACAGACGAACGACTAAGATCGCCCATATAAAATGTGTTCATTAATCGAATAGGTCTTCTAAAATTCATCGATAAATATTCTATTACTTGTTTCGATAAGAGACCACTACGACAAATTGCTTCTCCGATATCTTTCACTGGTGTATTGGAAACGTAAGCCAAACGATAAATGGATTCACGCAAATGAATATCAATTGTTGGACTGACTTTTCTTTTTTTATCTGAACGAACCTTCCGCCCCACTTCTTTTTTCAAAATATTTACCTCCTACAGCCATTTTATTCTGCCAATGTGTGTTAGTGTGGCAGGGTTATTTTTAATTGTATGTACCCTACGAAGAAGGTATGTATAAAAAATGATGATTTTGGAGAGGATAATAGTATTGAAGAGTTAGAGAAGAGGTGTTCCGTTTTGGACAAAAAACAGGAAGCTGCAGAGTGGGCAAGGAAGGCAATTGAGAATGCGAAGAAATACCACATTCCACTGAAGCAGAAAAAAGCTAAGGGAAATAAATAAAATAAAACACTTTCCTAAAAAAGTTGGGAAGGTGTTTTATTTTGCAATTACCCAAATTTGAGCAATGTTATGGTATTGTACCAACTGTTTATAATGTTTTTTTTCTCTTTTCGTTGCATAAGATACACTAGATAGGGAAAGATGCTATTGCATAACTTTTTATACAGCCTTCAAGATGCCAGGTATTCTTAATACAATGTCACGTATATTGCGTTATTCTCGCAATATAATTTGCCATGTCTGTATTAGTTACGGTCTTCTCCGTACTTAAATCGCCATGACAGGTCTTGACATTGTACGCCGCTAGTTGTAAATTGAAGGTATTAAAACTGTTCAAAATAGTTCAAAACAGTTCAAAACAAGCCACAACACGACTCGTCTTCATGACGACAAAACGACCGGGTAGCTCCCGGTTGTTTTTTTTATGCCGAAAATTAAAACACCGCCCCTAGCCACTAGGGACGATGAAAATATTTTTTGTTTTAGAGATTCCAGTCATTCCAATATCTTATCAGCCAGTCAATTACCCTGACTATATCAGCAGATAGTTTAAAGGTAGCGACTCCTCTACTTGTCCACTTTCGATTATTGGTTTTCTTTTCTTCCCTTTTTCTTGTTACACGACTCTTATCCTCCATGACTTCACCTCCTTGCGAGCGGACTAATTGCTTCCGGTCTGGAGGTATATTTTATTACTATGTAAACGAGCTTGCCCGCCTACGTAGTTACGATTTTATCACACTATTAACCCTCAACGTATTAATTCTTTATCATTAGCTGTTCTGTGTGATTTGGTATATGCTCTGTGTGACTTCGCCATCACTCTTTCATACCTCTTCTCACTATACAAAGCTATTAGTGGACACACTTTTATACGTTTTTGACAAATAGGTATTGGTACGCTAGCTTATAGACCATGAAGCCAACCGGAGACTTTATAGCCACCACCGCCAAATTTACCTCCAGCATGAAGAACGGTCATAATAATTGTAAGTAAAATAACGCTACTGAATAGGTTATGACATTGCACCATTGTTTATAGTAACTTTCTCGGAAAAATCCTTTAAAGTATCTAACCGCACATAATAACCATTATGTGCGGTTAGTCCAACTTTGAACCGACCCTGTAGATCTCCTCAAAATTGAGGAAACTTACTTTCTTTCATTTTCGGAAAAAAGATATGCTCAATGTAGAAGTTATGGAAACCTCTACATTGAGCAACTTACAGTAACTCAATTAACATATACGTGGTCAAAGTAATAGGCATCGCTTTTATTTTTCAAATCTAGATTAATAAGTACATTTGCTTCATCGGTATCTTTCCCTAACGCTACAGTTGCAAATTCAAATTTATTAATAGGATAATTTTCTAAAAACTCCGTAGCCAGTACTAAACCATGACTTATAGCATCTTCTTCTAACTTCTCTCCATACCTTACAGTATCGTAAAAGTGTTTCACTACGATAAAACTCGTTATTTCATCTTCATTTAATCGCCTAACATGCGCTGTAGACTTAACACTTAGTTGTTCTTTATCGCATATAAGAGGTTTTATAAACAATCTAAAAGCGGTAAATTGCATAATTTCCGGTACACCATCTTCAAAAAGTTCAATATACGTTTTAGGCTTCTCTAAAATGGACTGTTCCAGTTCGCAATATTCATTCGAATATTGTGTTGGATATTCATCTTTAGGCGTTACAATTAGCAAGACATGTCTTTTCGATTTACCTTCTAATTGATCCAGGTACTTTCTAATGGTCATTCTAATTCAGCTCCTTTTTAGTTATACATTCACTTCATTCGTGAAAGATGGATAATATCCCTCTAGGTATTAATAAAGCTGCTTGTCCAAAATAAATTATTATAGATATTTATTTCAATATAGATACGCCTGTTTTCTTCATATCTCGCTCAAATGCATATCTCGTAGCATCAATTGTATGGTTATCCTTGTCCTCTAGACGAGGTCTAGGATTTCCGTCCTTATCTGTTTGATAATCAATATTCTCAAATTCTTTTGCTATATTAGGAGTACGCAAAGGATCAATGCAGATAAAGTCTAAATCATCAAGCCATTGCTCACCATACTCTACGGAGTCAGGGCCTTTCTTAGCACCTTTAACTCGTCTTATATCATGTTCTTTCCGCAATTCATCTATGGACTTAGGCTCAGCACTATCTGCCATTATCTCTTGACTATCGTAGCTTTTTGATTTAATCCATTTAGCTATTTCTCTATTACTAATCTTTTGACCATAATGCTCATCGATCGCATATATACCATTTTTCTTCTTATCATAATGCCACCGAACAAAAGCCAAAGGATCCGGACCATATCCGAAATCAACTGCCTGGCGGATGTTATCGAACATTTTGACCATTTCATTTGTAATACTTCCAGCCTCTACTTGTAAGTTATCGAAAGGTACAACTCCGCTGCCTATAGCTTCTCCAAGATACTCCCATTTGTAACGTAGTTCATTCCGTTCTTTAGTAGCTTCAGCCTCTTCAACGAATTGCTTCGAGATAAACGGATTGTCAAAATACGTTGATTTATGAACAAATGTATTCTTCGGTTGAAATGAACTCTCATACTTTTTGTTAACCCATGACTGCTTTCGCTTTGGTGGGTTGTATGTGTAAAAAAACTTATAAAAAATACCATAATCCAATTCTCCACGTAATAGCGAGTTGGTAATAGTAGTAATTTCTTCTTCAGTTTTAAATTCAGCTAATTCCTCTAACCAAGCTATAGCAAAAGGGAAGTTGGCACTCTTTAACGATTTAATTCTTGTTGGATCTTGAGCACCCCGGAATATCATGTAATTCCCTCGTGGCAAGTAGGTGATCCGCATAGGTGACTTGTTTATTTTAAATAAATGTGATACCCCTTGCTCATTAATTGCCCATTTCATTTGTTCAAATATGGATGTCTCAATTGTATTATCTACTTTACGTATTCCTACAGCATTAACTGCATACCGCATAAGTAATTGGACGATGATATGAGCAACATCTGACGATTTACCAGAACCACGACCGCCTTTGCAGACGACGTGCAATATTTCCCCTGCTATAGATGCTCGCCATACAGGATGAAAATTAGTAGGAAGGAATTCAGATAGTTTTTTAACAGCCATCTACTTCACCACTTATGTCATCGATGAATTGAACTGTACCCATTATCTCTGTTTCTGTTCTATCTATCCACAACTTATATCGTTTTCCTAGCAATTCAGCAGCCTTAATCTTTTCGGCAACAGAGGGTTTCATATTCTCGGAAATGTCTTGCTCGCCCATTCCCAGTCCAATCAACGTAGCTCCGTTTACTTCACCCCGTAGGATCGCAGTTAAAGTCTCTAATATTTCTTGTTGATCTGCAATACGTTCGGACTTCAATTCTTCCATACGATTTTCTATATAAGATTGTATGCCGACATTTGCCAACAAGGTGTAAGCTTTACCTCTTGAGTAGGCTTTACTATATCCTGCTTTTAAAGCAGCTTCTTCTGCATTACCTAACTCTATATAATAATCCGCAAAAGCTTGTTGTTTGGGATTTAAATTCCTTTCAATCAATGGCCTCATCTCCTTATTTTGTTATAATTGATTAGCGTGATCAAAACTTAGCTCAACCGATTACTCTTTCTATTCCTCTTCCATTTCATGTTGCGTTTCAATGCTAGGCATTGATTTCTCTAAAGTTTCTTCAGGTATTACGATTTTATTTGGCATAGAGACACACTCCCTTCTTTGGAGCATACCTCAACTAATCAAGAAGTATAATTATTTTTCGGTAAAGCGGCCAATTGCCTTTCAAGCTTAGCTTTTTCTTTTTCAAGCTCTTTACGAATAGCTTCAGTACCTCTTTTAGCTAAGTCACCACAGAGGGAACAGACAATAAGTCTGCCTTCTATTGGACTATCTAGCGTAAATGTTTGCTTTGTGAGAGTCTTTCCACAAACAGTGCAAAGCTCCCTTTTTGGTTTCTTTCGTGAAGCAAAAGATATGATTTTCCCACGCATTACGTGTAAGCCCCCTCTACCGATGCCTTCATTTCGTTTTCTAAGGATTCGTTGATCTTACTTACGATTTTATCGATGTCCGCTTCTTCACGAATTGCCATATCTCCCGTAAATGTAAACGATGGCTGCAACGTTCGGAAGTTTTGAATGGATTTTCTATCCGATAATTCTCTCAATACCTTCAAATCTTCTTCCGCAATATTGATTTTATCTTCAATTTTCCCTATTTTATCAAGTTTTCCGCCTTTAATTTTGCCATCCGGTGTCATTCCTAGTGATCCAATATCTCCAGTAGGACCTATACCTAATCCAGCATCTTTAACTAGAAAATCTGTTGGACTGATATTTGATAAATTACCCAGCTTGTTCACTAATCCGTTTCCTGCGTTAAAACCGTTGTCAAATGAAGTAGCCAGATTTTCCGGAGCCAATTTTGCCCCGGAAAAATCGAATACATTTTTATCTGAAGTCGGTTTCATACTCTCCATTTGCTTCATGATGCCTGAAATTTTATCAGATACGGTGTGAATATTGTTTTCATCTAATAGTGAAACTTGAGGTATATCAAATCCTATTTTATTTAATAGACCTGACAATTGATTGACCCCACCAATAATGCCGTTGATAGCTTTAAGTACAACTGACATAAAGTTACCAGCAAAGTCTTCAGCAGACCTAGTCATGTTAAACATTGTTTCGAAAAAGTTCATACCTAAATCGTAGAATAACTTTTTAATTGCGTATACTGGATCGATAAGTACATTAAATAAAAACTCCGAAAATGCTAGAATGATATTCCAAAAGTACGCTACACGGTTATACAAAAAAGCAAACAGTGAATTGAATAAACCACCGACAAAGCCTATAATATCAGCGGTTGATACGCCAAAGTGATTAAGGACAGTCATTAATAATACTATTGCTCCAATAACTGCAAATACCGGCCACAAAGCAACAGCCCATTGAATGAGCCAAGCTAATGCCAAGTCAGCTAAGACGAAACCTACGCCAATTAATACATTTTTGACAATATCCCAATTATCTATAATAAACGCTACCGCGGAAGCTCCAGCATCAACAATTAAGTTGAAACCATTTGTAATGAAGGCAATAGCACTATCGAACTTTCCTGTTTCTATACCATTGCTAATTAAATCTGTGATTTGCATAAGACCCGGTATAATACCATATCCAATTGTTTCTTTTACTCCGGTCATGGTGTTAGAAAATTTTGCCCATGCACCTTCTGGAGTACTTGCCATCGCTCTTGCTAGATCCGTTTGGTTCTCATTCAGTACTTGTACAAGTAAACCTGCACGTTCTGCCTCATTCCCATACTTAAACATCTTCAATTCGGCATCCGTTAAAATGGAGCTGAGTTTAAATCCATTTCGGGAAAGAGAATCAATTTGGCCCATCATCGCTTTACCCATTAAATCAGCGGTCTGTTTAATTTGGTCTTGCGTCACATTAACACCGTATGTCTCTGTAGCTAAGTTGTACATGGATTCTGTCATTGCATTAATATTCGATGGATCATACACGTACTGAGCAAGTTGAGATTGCCCCATCATACCGACATCAGCGGCTATGGCTGTTACCTTTTCAAGCTCCATTGCCTGTTGTCTTACTAATTCAATTCCAGTCTGCGTCATCCCGTTAATATTTTGCATAATCGATTGTAGACGTTGTTCTGCTCTAATTCTATTCCCTGCAGCTTCTATTGCTTCGCCTCCGAAATTCTTTATAGCAGAAATACTTAGGTATGCAGCGGCAAGACCCATTACCTTCTTGACAAGGCCATTCATACTTGATGTGCCGTCTCTTATCCTATTATTAAATTTATCTTGATTAATAGTAGCGTTGTTAAGTCCACTGTTAGCCGAAGAAATAAGTCTATTCATATCTGCGGCTGCTGAATCGATCGTACTTTGTGCTTTGGAAAGACCTTTTGTATCAAGATTATTTGCTGTTGCATCCATTTTTTCCATGACCTTAATCGTGCTTTCCATAGCCTTCATCATTTTCATTATTGGACCTGATAATTTATCCTGTAAGGCTAAGGAAGTTTGTACGCCACCCATTTCATTCACCATCCTTTTCTAATTTTTATTTCTAACGGCTGCAGTCACTGCGTTCGTCATTAGTTATTCCATTGTAATGTTGTCGCGGGGTGTTCAAAGGTTAGTTCGCCCTTTGTTCTTTATCTACTTATTAATCAAATCCTAATTGCTTAATAAAATTATTTAAGATCTCTGATTTTATTTCTTTTCCCTCTTTAATGCAAAATTTTTAGATACAACTTGATTCTATCTAAGATATATTTATCTTTTAAAATACCCATAACCAAAATCACCTTTTAACTACAAAATCGACATAAGGCGTTCTTTAGTTCTCATTTTGATTATACCACTTTTAAAGTATTATGAACATAATATAATACATATTCTGTTAACTTCATATACCGCCTACAAACCCATATACACCAACACTTCTATCTACTTCTAAATTCTTAACTTTACATACACGATTTATGTTATGTTCAAGGGTAAAATGACTATTCTACCAATCGATTTTTAACATGGTTTCATCCATTCTCTTTTGTAGTTCGTGCATCTCATAAATTTCTAAAATAATATGCGTATCATTGTGTACTCGCACACCTTTATTACGCTGCCATTGCCAATCGTACATACCATCAATAATTCGTAAAGCCAGTTTTTCATCAATCTCCAAATGTTCAGCTCCGTATTTTCCGTATTTATTTTCTTCAATCCATTTTAATATTCTTTCAACGGTAGATCCTAACCTTACGAATTCATCTAAAGTAACAGCATACTTACGGTTATTAATTTTTTCCACTTATCAAGCACACCCTTTATTATTAATATTTAAATCCTCCAAGTTTACTATTTACTAGGTCTTGCTCAACACCTATATAGCGTAATGTATAACTTGGGTTCTCATGATTCAATAATTTTTGTACCAGTACAACATCTTTAGTTTGTTGGTACAAATGAAAACCTAATGTTTTTCTCATGGAATGACAAGCAAGAGAATCAATATCAAATTCATTGGCCACTTCCCTTAAAATCATATATGCTCTTTCCCTGGTAATCGGTTTGTTATTCCCCACACGACTTTTAATTACATAATCATCACTACTTTTATCTATTAAGAATTTCTTTAATCCTCTTTTCAAAATAGGATTTAATTCAATCGTCCTAGTATTATTTTTCTTCTTTCGTGTTTTTTTCTCATTAATAATCAAATAGTTTTTCTCTTTTAAATCCTTTACTTTAAGGCTCAAAATATCAGATATTCTAAGTCCTGTATAAATACCTAACAAAAACAGGATATAATTTCGTTCATTGTTATTTTTTAAAAACTGTTCAATCTGTTTAATAAGAACTGGATCTCTAATCGGCTGAACAAAATTCATGAAGCATTTACCCCTTTCTCTTTATAAACTTCAATTTTTAGTGCAAATGCTAACTTGTAAAAAGCACGTACCTTCAATCGATAATACTGTCTTTCAGAAATATTTAGTTTTGCATACACTTGATAATCAAACTCTTCGTCTTCTGCGAAATATCGAAGAATAATGAGCTTACGTTCTTGATCTGATAGACGATTAACTGCTCGTAGTATCAACTCAATAAACTTAGAACACTCTCGTTCGTAATCTACATTTGCCAATGCGACATTTTCTGTCGAAGAACTAGGTAAGTTGTGTGAAGGTGGCATTAAAGTATACTTTGCAGTAACGGATGGCAATTTATCTAGACTTAGCTGTAGTAAATACAAACGATACTTTTCTAAAGTAGATTGAACTACTTTTTTAGTAGCTTCACGGTTGATTTCTGGCAAATCAAAATGCAATGGCATAAATATTCCTCCCTTTTGCAAAGTTTAAAAATAGCTCGTTCAAACTAAATACACCACCTTTTCAAATACTAATAAGACACTGTGTAAAAGGCGTTCTTTAGTTCGCGATAGAGTAGAAGAAGATCCAAAAGTTCACTAGTTACTGAAGTTTTGTTGTGAAAAAAACCTTGTACGAAAATTCCATACTAACAATCTGTCAGTATCCGAATGACAAATTTGTCATAACAATGATACCCTTCCAATTTGATTACTATTTCTGACTATATATTCACGTATTGGGATTGAATAACGTAGAAAAATACGGTACTCTCTCAATACAAGCCGACGCACCAAGTTACAAACTAATAAAATCGTTATTACATCAAATACGTGACTACCTGTAAGAGGTCAAATGCGGTACTCTCTCAATACAAGCCGACGGACAAATATACCATCTAAAAATATAGAAAAGTTCCATACTGACAATCTGTCAGTATCCATTTGACACCCTAGTAAAAACAAAGTAATTATACAATCATAATATTGACCTATAGAACAAGACATTTTCGTTCGAAATAGCGGTACTCTCTCAATACAAGCCGACGGACAAATATACCATCTAAAAATATAGAAAAGTTCCATACTGACAATCTGTCAGTATCCATTTGACACCCTAGTAAAAACAAAGTAATTATACAATCATAATATTGACCTATAGAACAAGACATTTTCGTTCGAAATAGCGGTACTCTCTCAATACAAGCCGACGGACAAATATACCCATCATCTCAGCTCCACAAGATACTTCTTCAAAGTAGGTAAAGCAACACCTAATAACGTTGCTAGTTCGCGTTGTGTCGCCTTTGGATGCTCTCTTTTTAATAAACGTAAATCTTCTAATCTCTTAGCCTTTTGAATTTTTCTACTTGCTTCATATTCACTGCGTTCTTTTGCTCCTTCTTCTCTACGCTTGTCCTTCTGGTATTCTTTATCACGTCTCCGTTTCTCATTACTATTGATAATTGTCTTTAAATGCTTCTGTTCTTCACTGGAAATACCCAACCATTCAATTAACGTTTCATTCTTGATTTTAAACGGCTCATCACCTTCGTAATATCGTTCTGCACTTTTAGTATCCGCTAATGCTTCTCGCTCTTTTAAAGGCTTACTGAAACGATTGTTTAAAGTTAACATAGCTTCCTTTGCTTGTTCTTTACTGTCTCGTTCAGTTAATGCCCAATAACGGCATAAGAACAATGCGTATTCTCTACAACCGTCCATTTGACCATTCCGAAGCTCTGACAATGTGTTTAAATCACTCATACGTGCTTTTAATAACGTGTATTCATTGAAAAGATGTTTTACTGTCCCCTTTGTTTTTTTATTCCTCTGTGGTGCTTTTTTTGTGGTTTTAATGATGTTCGGAAAGTAATCCGTTACAATTTCGTCAAAAGTATATCTATTTTCATGCAACATCTCACAAAAGACTTCTCTTTTACTCTTACTATTAATCGTTCCAGCAATGCGAAATACACGAGCTGCATCAGAAGCTTTTTTATCAGCTCCGAAACTCTTCATAGTTTCATATAAAGCATTTTGTAATTTCCCCCAACGCTCTACCGCTAAACCACTTAAAGGCTCTAAAAACCACACTAAATTTAGACCTCTGCCGCTGTAAATAAGCATATTTGGAGTCGGTATGGTCTTCCCAAAATAATCACGTTTTAATAAAAATCCAGTAAGTTCTGCAGACTGTCCAATGTTTTGACAATCTATATCTACAAACGCTGTCCTGATCTCTTTTAAATTAGTAACTAATCTTTTTGGCGTGTAAAACGTATTCATACTAATATAGCTATCTGGTTTCGTCCACTGGTCAATATGTTGCTCTATTTCATTGCGTTTATAGTGATACTGAGAAGTACCATCTTTTGTTTTATGAAAAAGTGCAATATAACCTGGTGATTTTTCATGTAAAGCCTTTATTTGTCCTTTAGAATTTGCTATAATATAACTATCGTATCCAGTGCTGTTGTCTGCCATGACACTTCCAGCAATGGATTCTTTTTTTATGCCCATTTTCTTTTCCCCTCTTTCTCTTTCTAGCGTGTTAGCGTTACTGTAACGCTACCGATTCATCTCTTTTGCTTTTTTCAACCAGTATCTTTGATTAGCTGCATTAATTTTTTCTTTATTTTTTTTTCGATATTCTCGGGCGTACTCTCGTTTAGCAGATAGTACCAACTTTTCTTCTTCCGTCAATTCTTCTTTTGCTTGTCCTGTCATTATTCATCCTCTTCCTCTCAGTTATCTTTAAAATCAAGCGGTAGTTCACCATAATGCTTTTTATAAAATGTCATTTCTATTTGTTTAGCAGTTGACAAAAGACTAAACGCTGAATTTCTTAAGTCACTTAATGTTTTGTTTAGATCTTGTTCGTCTTTTATGACATAATAACCGCCACTTCCAGCCGTCTTACTACTTCCTACTAAGTAGTTATGTTGTCTTAGATCTTTAATAATTTGATAGAGTATTCTTCTATCTTGAATCCCTGCTCTTGCTTGCAAATCTACTCCAATAATACGTTCTCCGTCTTCTAATAGTTGTAAAGTGTTCCAAACGAATTGGTGTTGCTGTGTCATTTGTTCAACTTTCATTCTGTTTCCTCCTATTCTGTTGTCGTGGAGGTATATAAAAAGCCCTCCCGTATAAAATTGCAGACGGAGGACCAAGCTTGTGCTATTTTCATTATCATTTTCATATAGTTTCGTATGATTTCATATTGGACTGTTAAAGGCGGTTAATTAACGTTTATTATGCCTTTTGGTATCGTTTAGCGTTTTTTTTTTTGCAAATTGCAAATTGAACGCTACACAATGTAACAAATATGAACTATACTTGTGTTACCCGTATGTTACACTTTTAGTGTAGTTTTCGGATAACTTACATGAAAAAGAACGCGAAAATATAATGAGCTGTGGTAGGCCTTTGTTTTTTCCGTCTATATTGTTCTTGCTCCAACAAGAACCGCAAGCCTCTGACGCTCCAACGTCAGGGGTTTTTGCATTTTCTGCATTATAAGCAGTTGAAATAAAAGTATTCATTGTTTTGGTATTTTTATTCTTCTTTCTATTTTACCGT
>NZ_CP168495.1:0-3520 GCF_042945595.1 Psychrobacillus sp. L3
CATTTTGTTGCACTAATTTTGTATTTTCCTTTACTGTATCAGTGTTTAGCATATTTTTTATATGCAATTTCAGTTTTTCGTTATCTTGTGCAGCGGTAACCATTTTTTTATAATCAGATCTCGAAATAATTACATTTTCAGTCGGCTTTTTTTCCGTTTTAGTTTTCTCTTTGCCAAATAAGGTTTTTTCACCAGTAGGCACTTCAACGCTTTTCATCTGACGTTTTGCTGGAACAACTAAATCAGATTCTACCTTCTCAACAAATGCAGTCAATTCATCCTTTTTGGTCACAATATTTTTTTCTAGAAAATCAATTTCTTTCTCCAAGGTCTGTTTTTTAAAAGTTTGCGTTTCGATATGCTCACGGTTTGAACCTTTTTCACCACGCTCCAAATCAAATCCTAGCCCCTTCATATGCTCGGGAAACTTGTCCTGTATCCAAAGCAATTCAGCACGATTAAAAACGTTTTTACCTTGTAGATTTCCGTCACGCATTGGAACGACTCCAATATGTAAATGGGGCGTTTTTTCGTCGTTATGAACCGTGGCATAGGCGATGTTTTGTTCACCGTATCGCTCCGAAAAAAGTTTGAGACTTTCCTCGAAAAATCGTTTTTGTTCAGCTGGATCAAGTCGCTCAAAAAAATGTCGGTCAGACGTCACCAGCAACTCATTGACAAGCACCGCATCTTTTCGGGTTTTCCTTGTACCTGTTTTTTGTGACTCAATAATTTCTTTTACACGCTCGTTGTAGTCGATATTTCCATCGTTCACAAAATCATAATTTAAATAGCTCTTGTCATTTTCTATATCGGGATTCGTCTTACTTTCTCGCTCACGTTGATTGTGAAATTGAATCCCTTTTAAATCATGGGACTTCATTTTTTGCATTCTACAAACTGCAAAGCTCATCAATATCAGCTCCATTTTTCAGTTGAAATGCGCCTTTGTTTCTTCGGTCCACTTCCAAGTAAAGTATAACACACTATACTTTACATGCGTAAAGGTGTGCCTGCCAGGGGGCTAAAAGCAGGGGTCTGTCACTCTAGCGTGACAGCTTCCCCAGAGGTCAAAAGCAAAAAAAATCACCGCCTGCAGCCGTTGCTTTTTCCTAGTAACATAAAAAAAATTTTCACCTTTGCTGATTCTCGCAAGTGTGTAATTTTTCTCCCATTCCATCACCCAAAAGGCTTTTTCGAAAGCAAGGATCGGGTAGTATTTTTCGAGAAGTTCACTCAAAAAATCTCCACACCTTTCCTCCTTGCTTTCGAAAATTTGTCGGGAGTTCGGCTCACGCCAAGCCGATAAACCTAAAACGAAGTTTCAGTTTTTCCGGCTTGCATTTGCCATTATGCCCCGACAAACCGCCAGCACTTCCGAGCGCAAACTTTCACTTACTCCATGTGAATTTACGCAATCAAACCCGCCTTCACCTCAACCCTAAAACAAAGGGGAAAACAAAAAAAAGAGTAGCTTTCGCCACCCTTTCTTCTTCAACAA
Organism: Psychrobacillus sp. L3; assembly: GCF_042945595.1. Classification (GTDB taxonomy): domain Bacteria; phylum Bacillota; class Bacilli; order Bacillales_A; family Planococcaceae; genus Psychrobacillus. The sequence goes on from NZ_CP168495.1 coordinate 1,502, forward strand.
TCGCACCCGATTACTGAACTTCTTACAAACTATCCGAAGACTTTTTCTACTTTTCGTTAATGTTCAGCTGTTGGTAATAGCTATCTATAATTGGAAGAATATCAGGATTAGAATCGTAATAGGTATCAGCAATTTGTTCCGTTGTGAATTTAAATTCTTTTTCTCTATCAAAAAGCGTAATTCTATAACGCCATCCTACACCCTTATCTTGATTTTCTTGTGGGGTAAACTCTACATCCTTTATTAGTGATAGAAATTCATTAATTTGATCTTGTTCAGTAATTGTTTTTGATGCACCCGTTGAACCATCTTGAATGATAACATTATCAATTTTTTCAATTTTCACCTTCTTATAAAACTCTTTTAGGGACATTGTTTTTGAATTAGAACAAGCAGACATAGAAACCAAAGCTAGCATCAACAAAATTATTATAGCCTTTTTGATAAGCACACCTCCAAGATTTATTTTGTTAATGATTCTTCAACAATTTGGCCCGTTTGTTGAAGATTGAATAATCTCTCGTATCTTTAAAAATTCTATTCATTTTAATTCTCCTGTTTCTTTGTCGAAATCACCTCGACCATATTTCCGTTCTTGATAAACAGCATCGAAATACAATCTGATTAATCCAGTATGCGACCGTAAAACAGAATTTATTATCTTCATGCTAGGCAAATTATGTTTCGAACCATGAACTTTTATAAATCTTCTTAACTCACGAATGTTTGCTAGTCCATGTTCATCAATCAAATCACAGACATCATTCAGCATATCGTCTTTATCTTCAACATCGAGAGTTATGTATCTATCAATATCAAAATTGTTTAGTAGCTTAATATCTTTTTTATCGTACTTACGCTTATTTTTAGCAATAGCATCTTTTGATTCATGTGTTAAATACAGATATATATTTTCCATGCTTTGAATTACAATTTGAATTTTTGAAACGCTCTTTTCACCCAAACAACGCTTAATTTTCAACCGAACACTTTCAGCCGTCACCGGATTTTTCGCCACATAAATCACATGATAGTGAGCCTTTTTATATTTCTGTCCCTCTACGTCACTTAAATCTTTATCATGAATAGGACTAATCGCAATCGGCAAACCAATTGATTCTAATTTCATTTCCCAATCTTCGGGGATAGACTCAGGATATAATAAAAACGTGAAATATCTTGCTTTTGTTTTTTTAATTGTCATATCGTATAATTACCTTAACAGAAATCAACAGAGAGCGGACTCTTCGACGGGATCGCTCTTTTTTTGTATTCATTTCTGCCCTTTCTTATATTCTTCTAACGCCACAGTAAGCATCGCTGATTTGCTCAATCCCTTTTCCTTGCACAACTTTTCCAAGTACTCATAAATAGTTTCTGACATTGTAATTGTAAATCGCTTTTTATCTTTCATTTTTCCACCCCGTTCTGTGTTGTTTTAAATGTAACAAAGTGGTGTACTATTTGCAACATAAAACACCAAACCTTCAAATGTTGGCGAAAATGTTGGCGATTTGTTGGCGCTCAAAATTGTCCTCAAACCCTTTCCCCACCTGGCTTGGTTCAGCTTTATTCACAAGTGTTGGCACTCGGCACTTAAAGGGGGGGTCGTAGTAGCCCCCCTTTTTTTTCGCTCCCATCCAAAAACCAAGACCCAAAAACCCAAAAATAAAACCCAAAACAAAAAGATGAAAAACACCTTTACAGGCATTTTTCATCTTTCCATTCCACGGTTCTGCTCACGACGTCGCTCAAGCTTGTGTAACCGCTCAAATTCACTTCCAGGAGTTTTCTCCTTCACTTTATCCACTAAATCTTTAAAAGCGCTCCTGAGGGCTTGTAAGCCGTTTACACGCCCTTGTAAAAACTCTTTGGTACTTTGATAGATTAAACCGACTTCTTGCTTTAAATCGGCTACACGGTCTTTTAACGACCTGTTTTCTTCTAGCAACTCATTGTAATCTCCAATATTTGAATTAAACCTTTGAACAAGACCATTATATTTTTCTTTTATCTGTT